>NZ_CP133550.1 GCF_031198435.1 Pleionea litopenaei | reverse complement strand
AACATGCCTAGTATAACATTGGGGCTCAGTCACCAGAGCATGCCGAGAAGCTAAGTAGTATGGCCAGACATAACCAGATTTTTAAAGTAGAAGTTATTCGGCGGGCATTGGCGTTATTTTCATTGGCTGATCAAGAAAAAGAGAAAGGTAATATTGTAGGTGTGATTAAACCGAAAGATAATGACCAAAGTGAAATGGAAGTGCTTGGTCGAGTTACTGGTATTTAATCAAGTTATGCTTGGGAAACATGACATTTCTGCTCTAATTGCATGGTGTGAGAGGTCTCCGCAAGCAGATGATATAACGTCAACACTCTACTATCAATATAACCTATATTTAATGAGCCCAAAAATTAGGCTCATTAAATAAAATATTCTGTTTTTTATTCAAAATAGATTTTCTTTCGATCAAACTCTCGATTAATACTTATTGCTTCTGATGGGCATTGCATTGGAGTTAATAAAGTATTCCAAAAGTCATCATCAAAACCACCATATAAGAATGAATAACGACAAATCTTCACTAAGTCCATACGATCCAACTCATTGCTGAATTCATTTTCAAGTTCGTCAAATGTAGGAACGTTTTTAGCAATCCATCGGTCATCGAGCAGCTTGGTAACTCTATCAACCTGCTCTTTGGTTCGTAAGAAATGAGCGCCAAATATTTCATGTGGCATAGGGGTTACTGAGCCATCCGTATCCTGAAAAAAAGGATAGACACCTTCGTCCCATGCATAAATGTAGGCATCGCTAAATTCATTGTGATGAATGCCAAGATGTAAGACTTGTAGACGTTGCTGATTGAATAGGGCTTGCATGACTGGATCTGGATTCATAGTGGCTTCCTTTTTGAGAAATGTCTTAATGTTCAATTATCATGGGGCTAAAATTGATCTTTTAAACTGTTTATTTGAAAACTATTGTTTTTGTCTTAAAACATGAAGTTTTCTTGTGATATTTGATTGGTTTTTCGTTAGAAAAGTCGTTTAACATAAGATCCGTTATAGGAATTTATAGGGGGGCAACGCCAGTTTAGGTAAATTTGGGCATTTTGGCGTTGTTTTTCATAGTTTTCAGAATAACGAGAAGCTCCCATCCTGATTTCGATATTGAGATAATCGAACGCCGCTCATGCAGAAATTTTGTTTAGCGAGCTGTTCTGGAGATATCTTTTCTTCAGACAATAATCGAGCTTCACGCTCTCGTTCGGCGTTTTTTCTGGCGGCTCGTTGTTCGAAGATGGACTTTGGTTTCATTGGTTAAGTTTTGCACGACTGTAGTTGGCAGTCAATGAGTCATGGTTGAATCAACCTAACCTATCACCTATTATCTATACGACACAGGATATGTGTATCAACACAATAAATAAGGGTAGTGCCAAATGCTCTTATTGATAAAAAGCCACCTTAGCCGGTGGCTTTTTATTTTGGACAATCAATATTGGCCGAGAGGGTTCGTTTTTGCCATGCGTGATTATCACTATCCAGTTCAGTCCTGTACCAGGTAGTCGTTTTTTTAATACAGGCGCTTCCATTTCTCATTATCTCTGATGTCGTTGGTGGTTGTTCTGTATTTATACGCATTGTTGATGGGTTTTTAGTGGTCCAAATCCTTTGCGGCTGGTTAGAACATCCAAAGACCAAAAAAAGCATAAAAAGGCATGTGAATTGTTTCATGTAAAGTTACCTCTCTGAATGAATCTCGGAATTTTCGCATGCGAAAAAATAAAGCGGTGAATTGTACTAATGCTGATAGTCATTGGATTTCTATAGAGGTTTATTCATGATTAGTCCCGCGAAGGTGTATAACGCACCTGCTACGATTAATAATTTGAAAAGCAACTCGATTCCTCTTGTACCTAAGAAATGCCAGTAACTATTAAATCCTTCTACACCAGAAGTATTTCGTCGCTCAAAAGCTTTTTTCTTCATCACAAAAGTTCCAGCTAGGCCAATAGCCAAAGTAATTAAACCAATATAAAAAGTCACGCAAGCTCCCTAGTTATGCTTCTTGATTTCTCTACTTATTACTATATGGCTTTCTTCCGAAAAATCGGATGCTTTTTTTGAGATAAAACAACACCGCTATAAGTAATTACTCAATTGAGTAAAGTTGTTGATGGCTAAGTGAATTTCTCTTAGGATCATACGTGAGAGCCGTGGGGCTTGTTGGCTTAAGCTTCCCCTTCGGACATACGATTCGGTACGACAAAAAAGTGCTTTTTTGTATTTACTAGATGAGTAATATTGCCTATGTCTCCTGAGTACAAATAAATATGACTGATGTTTGTTTGTAACCCCCTCCTCCTGCTCACGAATAACTCCCAAATAAGACGTACAGCTAATCAGACGTATAGTCGATAAGACGAACGGCTATCAGATCCACTATATGAATAAGGGAGTGCTCATTATTGCCTATGGGTTGGATGTTGTAAGTGTATGAGCTGCTTTGGTTTAATGACGTTATATTATTCGAGGTACGAATCATGGCAGAAAAAAGTAAAGTAGAAAAAACAGGTGAAGAGAAAGCCAAGGCAGAAGTTACTCAGCTGGCCAGGCGATGGACTAAGGGAGTTATTGAGTTTGGTTGGACAGGTATTCCCAACATACTCATCGAAAATCAACAGCGTTTAGAGTTGAACTCGATACAGTTCAATATACTGGTGGTTCTATTAAAGCATTGGTGGGAGAAATCGAACCACCCATTTCCGTCAAAGAAAACGATTGCTGAAATCACAGGAAAGGATCGATCAACGGTTCAGAGAAATATTCGGGAAATGGAAGCTAGAGGATTAATTGCGCGAGAAAAGCGCTCTAAAGCCTCTGGTGGGCAAGATTCTAATCGGTATGACTTGACTCCTTTAGTAGAACGCTTAAAACAGCTAGCAAAAGAACAGAAGGAAATTGATAAACAACGGGAAGAAGAAGATGGCCGGCGTAGAAGAGGGAAATACAAGTGAGTAAATAAGTAAATGAGTAATTTGTATTTATGGTAAAATCTGCTGTTGTAGATAATTAGGAGGCACCTTGAAAGGTTTTGGTTTTGTAAACGATGCTGCTGAGCGGGAGTATCGTGATTTGCCCAGAGAAGTGGTTCGAGATTTCGGCTCAAGTTTAAGAGCTATTCAAAGTAATGAAAGGCCATTTCTTCCCGTTACACCATTAAGTAGCATTGGCCCTGGCGTTATTGAGCTGAAAATTAACGGTAGTCCGGCGTTCAGATGCGTGTATATCGCTAAATACATGGATGCGGTTATTGTTCTCCATTCGTTCACAAAGACTACAAATGGAGTTGATAGACAAGCGATGAAAGTTGCAGAGCAAAGGTATAAAGAGCTAATGAAAGAAGTGAGAAGCAAGTAGCGATTAACTTGCTACTTGCAGTATGTTTATGGCTGGCGGATTTTGATCGTCATTCATTTTTAATCGAGACTTAAAGCCCAATTTATCAAGGATTGAAAATAAACAATCGAGACTTACAACATCTATCTTTCCATTTAAGATATTAGATATTCTAGGTTGAGAAACGCCTAGCTTATTAGCTGCCTCTGATTGGCTCCAGCCATTTTTCTCAATTATATTCCTAATTAAGATCATTAAGTCCGCTCTGAGCGCTAGGTTACTAGCGACTTCTTCCTCTTCTGTAGCGTGGAAAGGACTTTCGTATAGCTTAATCATATTATCAACCTCATAAAAAAGCCCATATATAAAATTTTGTATATGGGCTTAGGTTAATATATAAGATTTTATATATTTTACACATCCGACCAGTTGGTTGCATATAATCTATTGATATATATATAGATTGTAATTTGAGTAATTGAGTAAAAACTCAATTACTCAAATATTTTTCAATCCACTCAATTACAAGGTCATTGATTTTTTTGTCGTCTGCCGCAGCTTTCATCTTTAGTTGTTTATATAAAGACTCAGGGATATTTGCGTTCAGCCGAGAGGTTTTCTCCTTAGTTACCTCTTTTATTGCTGCTGCTTTACCTTCATTTTCACGTGTACTTACTTTTGCTTTAAGCGCCATTGAAGAACTCCTTAATCTCTTCTTTAAGTGCGACAATTTCTTTTGCAGCTTCGCTTTGTGGTTCTATGAATACAGTCTGTCCTTCGCTGGCGGTTGTTGGGTAAGCTACTCTTTGAGTGGTTTGAGACTTTAGAACAGGTAAACCATAGCTTTCCAGTGCTTCCATAATTTCTTTGCCAAGCTTAGTGTTTTTGATTGCTCGGCTAACGACAAACGCGGATAAAGGCTTTCCGTCAGTAACGTCCTGTCGCGCTTTAATTACGTCAACTAAGTCGGCAGCTGCCCAAATGTCATAGGGAGATGGTTGGCATGGAATGATTACCAGGTCTGAAGCTTTAACCGCTGCGGCCGCTAACCTAGCTATTTGTGGAGCTCCGTCGATAACTACCCAGTCATACCCAGACTTTATGGCCTGAAGGTCTTTAGGGAGCGTTTCTCGGTCTAAACCAACGACTGGTAGTATTTCTCCTTCGTTTTCTTCATTCCAATCTCGCGCAGAGCCTTGAGGATCACTGTCTACTAACAAAACTCGAGAGCCATCAAGTTTTAAAGCATGAGCAAGGTTTACAGCAATGGTTGTCTTACCGCTTCCACCTTTCTGGTTAAGTATTGATATTACCGGCATTTCTTATACCTCTTTCTTGATATTATGAGTAAATGAGTAAATATAGATTAGCACATATTCTTTATATGAGTAAATGAGTAAAAGTGTAAATGAGTGTTTACTCAAAAATTAAAACTGATTTGCAAATTTGAAATTTGTATGATAGATCTATATTTTGATTAACTAGACTGAGCCCAACATGGATCTCAAGGTATTACGTATTCTATTTGATGATGGTGCGATCAGTTCTGCTGAAGCTGTGAGAGTACCCTTTGGTAAGGGCTGGTATCTTACGTGCAAAAAAAATAATGGTGATATCGTCCATGTTGGAACTACCCGAGAGCCAGGGAAGCCAAAGTTGTTTCGTTCTTTGGATGCAGTTGCCTCGGCTTCTACAGAGATTGGGTTTTCTGAGTTATTAGTTCATGTGAAAGAGCAGAAGAAAGAAGGTGGAAGTACCGAAGATTTCAAATTAGAAGTGCAATAAAAAACCGCTGATAAGAGCAGCGGTTTTTAAGTAAAGCTATCGTACTTTGGCCGGTTCGATAGGCAAACACATCAAGATGCAATTGAGTTTGCAGCTTTGGCTGTGTGCGTTTGTAAGAATACGAAAAAAAATCATTTTAATCAAATATGATTAGATTACTCAAATGAGTAAATGAGTATTTCCGCACAGCCAGAAGAATAAAAAAATCAAACTGTGAGGGAAGTGTAAGTGAGAAAAAAGAAATAAATCAATTATCCCCAGAGCTTAGCTAAGGTTATTTATGCTAGCTTCGGTTATTGATGGTTTGCCTCAAATAACATCAAGGAAAGTCAGCAATCCTTTTAAAGGACGAGTCTCATCGGCTTTACCCTGTAACCATTCCTTTTTTGTCATGAACCTGTCTCCTTTTAACAAAGGAGTATGCTAGTGGACAGTGCACGTTACTTTATTCCAGATAGTACGCTTTCCAGGATTAGAGAAGAAGCACCCTACTTGTCGCGATGTAGTGACAATAAAACCGCAGTAAACATTCGCCCACGAGAGTACGCAATTCGTTACCCATACATGCAAATTAACCGTTCGAATATGGTTAGTTGGCTAATCTTCGATCTTGATCATAATAATCCTTGGATTTGGCAAGACAAAGACCTGCCCTCTCCTAACATCGTTGTTACTAATAGAGAGAATGGCCACTCTCACCTTTTTTATGCGATACCGCCTGTTTGCACCAGTGAAAACGCTCGTTCTAAACCAATTAGGTATATGAAGGCTGTTTATGAGGCTATGGCATCTAAATTAGGTGCTGATCCTTCCTATAGTGGCCCAGTAGCAAAAACACCTGGTCATCCCTGGTGGATAACCTCTGAGCTTCATAATACTGTATTTGAATTGGGAGAGCTCGCCGATTATTTAGATCTAGAAATTAAGCCTTTATGGAGCAAAGGGCCGGATTACGAAGGTAATTCTCACTCAAGACATTGTTTGTTGTTTGAGGATTTGCGCTTTTACGCTTATTCGATTGTTACAAGAGAGAAACGTGAGGGAAGCTTCTTTTCATTTGTTCGTCTCCTGGAGGCGAAAGCGTTTGAATTTAATAATTTTAAAAATCGTGGTTTTGAGCAGAATTTAACAGTCGCCCAGGTTAAAGCGACTGTTAAGTCCGTTTCTCGCTGGACTTGGGACCGGTATACGGGTTCTTCTCGATGCAATCGAGGTGTAATGAAGTTAGATAAGAGCTTATCGGTAGCTGAGCGTCAAAAACTATCTGCGCTCAGGACTCACGAAAGGCGGATACAGGCGACAAAACAAAAAATCCTTAGTGCATACCGTTACCTTTCTCGAAACTCGATTCCAATCACCTTTACCGCTCTTTCAGAGCGTAGCGGAGTCACCAGGCAAACGATATCTAAATACAAAGACTTTATTGAATCTTTATCAAAGAATGAAGCTAACAAAACCTCTGAGGGAGTTAGTGTTACTCACAATAGGGATAGTGTTAAATATGGTACACATCAGATAACTGCCCTCTGTAATGTTTATCTATTTAGCAGTGAACTTACAGGATTAATTTCGATAGTTAGTGTCCATAAAAATAAAAAACCTCCTGATTAGCATAGATCAGAAATATTGTTGTTATGGTGTTCTTAAGGATTAGTCCTTAATTGACTGTATGTGGGACTCTAACTATTATCCTGATGCGAAATTTTATTTCTATTTTATCAGTGGTGGTTTATACAATTCGCTGCCTCTATTGCTACAAGGAAACAATAATGAGAACGGCGCTTGCCTTACAGGACGTAGCACAGTTAAGCGATCCGCTTGTGCGCTACCAAGCTTGCAAAGCAATGGCAAAAGGCTTTGCTAACTCACGCTCATCAGATGAGCAGCGGGTTCGGGATGCGAGAGTGTTCTGCACTGCTGTGATCGACTCATTCTGGAAAAGCCTGTGTAAGAGCTTTAAGTCAAGAATGAAACTTAAAATCTCTCCTTATTCTGAGCAAGAAATTGAATTCGATGCACTGCAATTGGCTTTTGATACAGGTGATTTGATAGCTCAGTTCCCAGTTGAAGACGCAGGGTATCTAATTGGCTCAATTTATACAGTAATGTTACCGAGCGCCCTTCGATCAAGTTTGGGTGCCTATTACACCCCTCCGCCTCTTGTATCTCGTTTGTTGGATTTAGCTGAGAGGAGTGGCTTTGATTTTGGTAAAGGGTCGGTTATAGATCCTGCGTGTGGAGGAGGGGCTTTCCTCGCTCCTGTTGCTATAAGAATGATGGAGCGTATGCCTAAAGCTTCTGCTGAGTGGACATTGAAGCTTATAGGTAAAAGGTTACGAGGCATTGAGATTGACCCTTTTGCGGCTTGGATGAGTAGTGTGATTTTGGAAGCCTCTATCCTTCCTCTCTGCATAAAAGCTAAGCGACGTTTGCCAAACCTGGTCACCGTTGGAGATGCGCTTAGTGTTTCCGATATGGGAGGTTTTGATTTGGTTATTGGCAATCCCCCTTATGGCCGTACAAAGCTGTCTCCGGAAATGAGGGATGTTTATTCTAGGTCGTTGTATGGCCATGCGAACCTATATGGATTATTTACTGATTTGGCTTTACGTCTTGTGAGAGAAAATGGTGTTGTTGCTTATCTCACTCCTACCTCGTTTTTAGGTGGCCAATATTTTAAATCACTGAGGGAATTATTGACCTTTGAGACCACGGTGAAAGCTATTGATTTCATCTCAGACAGAAACGGTGTTTTTGATGATGTGCTTCAAGAAACCTTGCTAACCACTTACCGGAAAGAGAAGAGTAATAAGCATGCGGACATCTCTCTGACTACACCCCAGGGCCTAAATTCTGCAAATATTGAAAAGATCGGGAAAGTGAAAATTCCTAAGACGGGTGAGCCTTGGGTTCTGCCTCGTAGTGTAGTTGATGCAAAGTTTATAGCCAATTTAGCGAAAATGCCGACACGACTTAGTGACCTAGGCTATTCAGTCTCAACAGGGCAGCTTGTTTGGAATCGTCATAAAGGCCAACTCCGTTCCATGCCAACAAAAGACTCTCTACCACTGATTTGGGCTGAATCGGTTACATATGAGGGTTTTAAGTTTAGCGCTACTCGCCGTAATCATGTTCCATATATCGCACTCTCCGAAAAACAGCCTCATTTAGTAACTCGTCAATCCTGTGTTTTGTTGCAGCGTACTACTGCTAAAGAACAAGCTCGGCGGCTAATACCTGCTTTGTTACCACAGGATTTCTTGGACGATCATGGGGGAGCTGTCGTAGAGAACCACCTCAACATGATTTACTGTGAGAATCAGGAACACGTAGTTAGCCCAAAAACAATTTGCGTTTTACTCAGTACGGAAGCGGTGGACAGAGCATTCCGTGGTATTAGCGGTAGTGTGGCTGTGTCCGCTTATGAACTGAATGCTTTACCTTTGCCAACAATTAAGCAGGTTTGTGAGTTAGAGCGTCTTATTGGCAATGGATGTTCTAAATCGAAAATAGAGAGCAAAGTATCAGAATATTATGGGGAAAAATAAAGTGACAATCACGGATGTACCATCATTAGTATTGATTGCCGAAAGACTTCCGCAAATTTTTCCTGAAGGTACAGAACATAGGAATTATCTTATTCGAGAAATGGCCGCTAAAACGATTTACGTAATGTTTTATGCAGGAGCAATTGAAGGGACAGATCGTTGGATACGTCCTAGCCAGGTCACTGATATGACCGATGAGCAGGCTCAATTAACCGATATTGAATATAGGGAAGCCTGGGTGAAGATGATGCTTTCCAATAAAAAGAAGAAGCCTGAAAACCCTTGGTACGCGGCAAATAGTCGAGAGCCTGTGCGAGATGAAACTATTCGAACAGGACTCATACCTCTGCAGGCTGTTGTGATTCGTCAGGGCATACCCACCACATCATCAAAACCAACGTATGCCCTACAAAAAGATTTTTCAGAGCTATTTTCGCCTGTTCTTCATGGGGATAAGCTCGATTCTGCGATTAGCAGTTGGCAGCAAAAGTACCTTTCAAAGGCTGCTATTACTCGCCTAAAACTGATGAAGGACTATGGTTCTGAAGATTCTGAGTTTGTACAAATTAACTTCCCTGATGGGTCAATACGTAAACTAGAGCCAGGGCCATCGAGCTTGTTATCAAAAGCAGTTATAGAGGAATTCGCGCCAAGATTCCTTAAGAAGCCAAAAGTGCTTTGGTTATCGGAATCTGGAAATAAGGTTGTAGCACAGGATGAGGTGCTGGCGAAAGCGCTAGGTCTTCAGATCGACCCCTCAAGGGCGCTTCCTGATATTATCCTGGTTGACCTTGGTGATGATCTTAGTGGTCTTGAAATGCTGGTTATATTTACCGAGGTTGTTGCAACTGATGGACCTATCAACCGGCAAAGAAAAGAGATTTTAACAAACCTTGCAACAGAAGCTGGTTTTGACTCTAAACACCTGGCTTTTTTAACCGCATTTATTGATAGAAGCTCGCGGCCATTCAAAAAGTCTATCTCTGAATTAGCTTGGGGTTCCTATGCTTGGTTTTCTACTGAGCCGGATTATATTATCGATCTTAGAGAGTATGATGAGTCTGCGAAATTGACCTCACTAAAATAGGCAGGCCGAATCGAGATAGGCAAGGCAAATCCAGGATTGAGGGCTATCAACCGGAAACCTACGGTTACAAGGAGACTACAGGATTCAAAACCGTAGGTTTTCGTTCAAATGCCCCCGCTGATCCTCACTATCCCATTGTAATGAATAATCCTTCCATTACTCTTTTGCACTATAAGCTTCACAAACAGATAGCTGCTCAGGGTTAGAAACAGTGAACTTAAAATAATCACACCTAACCATATACCATGCTTTCTCTTTCATATTTTTTGTAGCACCTTTTGGTAGCTCATCGCTGCTAATGTCATCTGATGGCCACGCAATTACTCTGGAGCTTTTGCAATAGCCGCAAAGGCTGCAACCTCTTAAATTTTTAGCTAACGTAAGATTATTTTCCATTCGAACAATCCTCGATCGATGGCATCGTCACTACCGAAAAATATTGTGAAAAGAACCCTAGCGTAGCGAGTATTCGTAAGAATGCTTTGGTTCTTTGAAACTTTATTTGAGGTAGTGACGATGCCTTATTAAAGGCAGCGTTGAATGGCGAAAGGTTCGATGTCTTGAGCCATTCTTTGCGATTATAAAATCAAAACACAGTCATATAATTGAATTATAGATGAATTATGTGGTATTTTTAAAGAGTTACATACGTGAATGTGTGATGTGTGTGAACTTGCCGAGCTTGTAGGCTGTAAATTCAAGCAACTTGCCATATTTAGAGGGCTTAAACTCTAAATACTTGCCGAGCTTATTGGTTTTTTTATAAGCAAAAAGGCAACACCCAGAAGGGAGATTGGCGCACCCTTTGGGTGGCAATCTCCTGTTTTTTTACTTGTAAATAAATAGGAGGTTTTAATGAATCAACGTTAACTAAGCACCCCCTGGTCTTCTACGAAGACGAAAGTGCTAACTCTATTTTGAGTTAATCTTGGATTAGCGCTTATTTGGCTACTAGGTATGCTTGCATACAGATCAACTGGTTACGACCATTGGTTTTGGCCTTAACACTTACCAGAATTCCATGATAAAAGATTCAAGACACGTTGAGTAAATAAGTAAATGAGTAAAAATATTTCTTATGATTTACACCTTCTTCAAAGAAGAAATCGAGATGGAAGTATTGCAACTCAGTCGAATAGAAATCGAATTTTACAGCAGATGGGAAAGCAGCTACATGAGTTAGGTTTTCGAAACATGCAGGCTAAGTCATTAAAAGAAAAGCATGTTGATGCTTTGGTGAAAAAATGGCAAGCCGATGGCCTCTCAGCAGGAACTATGAAAAACAGAATGTCCACTTTGCGATGGTGGGCTGAAAAGATAGGTAAGCGAAATATAGTAGCTAGAGATAATTCTCACTACGGCATTGACGATAGGCAGTATGTTTCCCAGGAAAGTAAAGCCCAAAAGCTTGAAAATGAAACTCTGGGTAAAATTAAAGATCCCTATTTAAAAATGAGCTTGGAGCTTCAAAGAGAGTTTGGGTTGCGTAGAGAGGAATCTATGAAGTTTCAACCCTCTTACGCCGACCAAGGAGATTTCATAAGGTTAAAGGCTAGTTGGACTAAAGGCGGTCGTGAGCGAGTAGTTCCGATAACATCAGAGTCACAAAGAACAGCGTTAGATAAAGCTCATAAAATAGCAGGCAGAGGGTCGTTAATTCCCCCTAATAAAAAGTATATACAGCAGTTAAGGCTTTATGAAAAACATACTTCAGAAGTAGGTCTTTCTAAGCTTCACGGGCTACGTCATGAGTATGCGCAAAGAAGATATTGTGAGCTTACGGGGTGGAAGGCTCCCGTAGCTGGTGGCCCAAGCTCAAAACAGTTAACAGCAGAACAAAAGCAGTTAGATCGTAGTGTTAGGCTCCAGATATCAGAAGAGTTGGGGCATTCGAGAGAGCAAATAACAACAGTATATTTAGGACGATAATATGGTTTATAAGACTCTTTTTTTGGTAATGCCTTTAGTTGCCTTACTAGGCTTTTTCGGAGAGCGGTTTCATTGGAAGAGGGTTCCAATAGTCTTTTTAGTATCATTCTTTCTAGTTTTTTTGACGTCCGGTGCTCGCTACTTAGTCGATTATATCATTCTCACTTTTCTAATTTCTGTCCCTGTTAGTTGTATCGTAGGGTATATAGGAGAAGAATTTCATATTGAGAGGTTAACAAAAAGTTTAAAGGAGGAGGTGCTTGCAGTATTAGCAAATAAGCGCAAGATCCATGTTTTTGGTGGAGTATTGCTGTTTTTACTTCTTAATATTTGGCTTACACCCAACCAGGTGCTGGCTATGGTTGTTTGGAGTAGCGCTTTATTCGGCGGGTATATAGGAGTGCTTGCGTTATATGGAGTTGGTAAAGCATCGGTTCAGAAAGACGATAAAGATCTATTGTCTGGAGACTCTTTGTACTCAGAGGTGAAACAAAAACTTAATTATCGCGATGGGGTATTTGCAGGTTCAGTTAATGGAGAGGAGCTTTACTCTTCAGTCGAAGATCGCGCAGTTGTGATTGGCCCACCAGGAACTGGCAAAACAACATTTCTAGTGACTCAGCTTTTGAACTGGGCAAAAAGTGGTAGGCCATTTGTCTGTATGGATATCAAGCCTGAAATTTACGGTATAACTAGAAAACGACTCGAAGAAATGGGTTATAAGCTTTATGTATATAATCCCACTCGAGAGACGGGGCATAGGTATAACATGCTTCAAGATGCCCACTCTCCAGAACAGATAGGTGAGCTGGCATCTTCATTGATTCCTTCACCAGATCCAGAAAATGCAGTATTTAACGAGTCAGCAAGGGATTTTCTTGATGCGATCATTACTCACCTGAAGCACGAAAACGGCAATGTTTCTTTGCCAGATGTCAGAACATATGTTGCTCAGTTTGATGAGCATAAAGAGTTATTAAATGAATTGAAGCGCTCAGAAAACAGTGATGTAAAGGAGCTTGTTAGTGGACTAAAAATAAGTGCGTCTAATGAACGGCTATTGGGATCGATATTTACAACCTTTAGGATGAATTTAAGGTTTCTGAGATATCCCGCTATTAAAGCGAGTATGACTCAATCCGATTTTAGCTTGGAAGAACTAAAAAAAGAAAAAGTAGGCTTATTTTTGCAGTTTGAAGAAGAAACTAAGGAGCTCACCTCGGGATTAGCATCAGTTCTTACCGGCCATATTATGAGGTATTTAATTTCAAATACACAAAGACCACCGGTTTTTCAGCTGTTGGACGAGGTTGGAAATATGGCAAAAGTGGTGGGTCTTAAAGAAAAGCTCAACACTATTCGAAGTAGAAATATTCCTACCTGGTTATATTGGCAGTCAAAAGAGCAAATGCAAGCGTATGGGGATAAACCCGATGAAGGAGCCAATATCATTCTTGGTGCTTGTGATTTACAAATGGTATTTCGTCTCAATGACAATGCTACGGCCAGCTGGTTTAGTGAAAAAATTGGAACAGTAGATCGCCTGGTGCATAAAGTATCTTACTCTGATCCTGGACTATTCCGTGGTAAACCAACAGAAAGCAAAGATCTTGTTACTGAGTCAGTAATTAAGCCTCACGAACTGCAACAACTTGATGACAGGGAGGTTGTATGTGCTTATCGAGGAAAAGCATGGAGAGGTGTTGCTGATCCTTATTATGAGATTTGGCCAGAGTTTAATGGATGGAAACCTGCTGAAGCTGAGAAGCTTGGCGATGCTTATCAAGCAAGTACTTTGGAGGAGTGTCGTAGTTAATGGTCGATTCAGAAGAAACGTACAAAATTGAAATTGAAGTTACAGAAAATGAGTATGCTTTGTTAGTGAGCTCTGTAAACCGCTTAATAGAGGCCAATATCAATAATCCTGCTCAAGACAACGATATTAAAAGTTTACGTAAAGTAAGAAGGGAGCTTATATGCTCAGGACTAAAAGCTAGACTATCCATTAATCAGGAACAACGGTGATTATGTACGAGCTATGGCGATTTAGTATACAGCAGGGTGAAAAGCAGCTGATAAACTTATCATTTGAAGAAGCTGAAAGCTTTTGTGATTCTTTGAAAAAGCCCTTTAGACTTTCGGCAAAGTGGGTTGATGATGTTGGCATAGGTGAGTTCAAAGGTGCTTACACGGACAATGACACTTCGTTAGAAGATTGGTTATTAGGGATTAAAAACAAATTAGCTCGAAATCCGGAAAAGGGGGTGAATATTGAGATTACTGTAAATAAATAAACCTGTTGTGGGGCGGGTTTTTAATAATAATCGATAGGTCTTCGCGTGGCACCATCTATTAGCTAACCATAACTAATAGAGGTCATTTATATGTTTAAAAAATACACTACGATAGCTTTACTGGTCATAATCTCTTGTTTTTCATTCGCAGATGATAGCCAAAAAACAGCGGTTAAATTTGATTATATTTATCAATCGATAAATTATGAAGTACCTAATTTGGATCCGTTGGCCAAATATGAGCTTGAAAAAGAATTAAAATATTATGAGAGAAAATTAAAAGAGCTTGGAGAAGAAGGATGGGAGCTCGTTTCTTTTGAACATCAAAATATAGGAAAGGCAGTGGTCTTATTAAAGAAAGTAAAGTAGCTATTTGGGCGCACTATTTAGTGCGCCATTATAAGGCCCATTGTTGATGAAAAACTCTTTTATTACTATTTGGATTGGTCAGTCTCTATCGTTGCTTGGATCCGGCGTTACTAATTTTGCTCTAGGAATTTGGGTATATCAAACTACAGGATCAGTGTTTGACTTTGCACTGATTATGCTGCTTATCACAGCTTCTGGGATTTTGGTTCTGCCATTATCGGGTTACTTTATTGATAAATGGTCTAAGAAAATTACTCTTATTTGCTGTGATGCATTTCAGGCTTTGATATTGGTTGGTCTATTATTTTTACTAACCACGAAAAATCTCGAGCTTTACGTTGTGTACTTCCTGGTAATCTTAAGGGCATTACTAAGTAAAGTGCAAAGCATTACTTTTAATACTTTGCCGAGACTAATAACTTCACAGTTAAGCCAGTTAAAGTGGTATGCGTCCTTAACTCAAATTAGTGCATCTATCAGGCTATTTTCGCCCGTATTCGCCGGTGTTGTTTTGCAATACGGGATTAAGTGGATATTGGCTTTTGATATCATCACTTTCTTTGTCGCGGTTTTAACGGTACTAATAAGTGACTTTGCTAGAAATGATTTAATTCAACCCAAACACGATTCTAGTTGGGAATTAAAAGAAGTCTCCCAAGGTATAAAATATCTGAACACACATGTAGAGCTAAAACGAACGTCTATTTGGCTATCATTTATTACATTTGCTGTTGCATCAACGACAGTGCTATTTACACCTTTAATACTGACTATATCGAATGAAAAGGCACTTGGTTTTCTTCTTGGTGCAGGTGGTGTAGGAACAGTTCTTGGGGCTCTCACAGCTTCTAAGTTTGGCGCGAAACTATTGCCATCTAGAAGCATTATGTACTGTGGAGTGTTTATTTGCGGAGTTGCTATAAACCCTTCTTTACTGTGGCTGGCGGTATGTATTTTTGGATGTTTTTTCTCATCATCGTTCGCGTTAGTAAAACTAAAGGCTTATTGGTATAAAGAAGTTCCTGTGATGCTTCAAGGTCGTATATTTGCCATTAGAGATGCACTTATCGCTGTTGCATTACCGTTAGGATATCTTTTTTCTCCGTGGATTTTATCGCTTGTTTTAGAGCCTTGGTTAACGGCCAATGATCAAATAGTAGGGTTTTTAATGCTTTTTACTGGGTATGAGGAAAAGCAAGGATTTCTCATAATTTTCTTAACGATGGGACTTAGCATCATTTTATCAACATTTTTATTTCACTATACAGGAGAGAGAAATGGGAATAGGTGTATCTGAATATCTAAGCATGTACTTTTCAGATCTTGGTATCGAAAAGTTTTCTAATGAGTTTGTTTATGGCTTTAGCGCGTCTGTATTAGCAATATTATTGCTCGCTGTTTTTTTCAAAGAAAAAAGCCAGTGACAGGAAAGCTCAGGGGTTAAGAAAGCAACTCCCTGAGCTTTAACAATAGGTCTGTTGTGTACTCCAGATCTATCTCTCCTTCCTTGCTTTTGGAGTGTTTAAATATTTTTCTCCATAGGTTTTCAAGTATGTTATCTGGGATACTGTCAGTATCAATGCCTAGCTCCTGCGATTTTAAATAAACACTCCTAGCAATATGGCCCATTAAAAATAAGTCCTTATCTAATTTAGGTGGGGTATCTGTAATGCCATATTTTAAATAAACGAACGTACTTTTGATGTTGAGATTTTTATCCAGTGATTTAATTAGCTCTATTAAAGTAGAGTCTTTTGGGGGGATGTCATCGTTAATTATTCGTCGAGAGGTGAAGGTGGTAGTGTTTAGTAGTTTTGCTAATGCACCAGATCGTTTCCTATCTTTTGGAAAGTTATAGTTATCAAGTAATTCGTTAACTCTTTGTGAAAAACCAGAGATGGAATCCATATATAATATCGCATTGATAAATTAAAGCTATATTATAACTTCATAAAATATGGCTTTCTACCTATTGTGATGTTAAAAGATATAAAAAATCTATTTTAAGGTGGCTTATGTTTGATATGAGAGATTTGAAGCAAGGCTTGGAGTGGATTGAAGGAAGGACTAAGATCACAATTGAGGTTTGTGGAAATAATATAGATATCCATTTGTACCCAGACTATCCAAGCGAAAAAAATAGAGTGTCGTTGGATCTATGTATTGTCTATGGGAATAGAGTTTGGGTTAGGGACTTATTGGGTAATGGGTTCTCATCAGGCATTCAAAATAAAGGGTACGGTACCTTACTGTTTAATATAGGTATCCAAGTGATCTATACCTATTTTGGAATTGCCCAGGGAAATCCGGAAGCTAACAATATATTGGTATCTGGAAAAACATCATCTGTTGGTGATCCTGGTAATGAGCCAGCTAAATCCGAGTGTCGTGATAGGCGAAATGGCTTTTGGTCGAATTTTGGCTTTAAATTAAAAGAGCCAGATGGTTTTTTTACGCCAATGAAAGCCAAGCTTTCAGAGCTTCATGCTCGCTTAGATGGTAAGACAGAAAATGGAACACTATATGGCTTGGATCTGGAGCAGTTTTGGTTAAAAGGTAATGCTCCGTTATTGTTCGAATCAGATATACGATCGCTAATGAAACTCGATATTGAAAGTCTGGATTTGGACATCTGCCCGACTCAGGATGACATTGAAGGCGAATGGGTTAAAGCAGTGTATTGGTCGAAAATTATTAGAAAAACTCTGTTCTGTGGCCTAAGTGTGGTTGCGGTTTATTTCGCTTTTAGCTGGTTGGATTTATTACATGCATTTTCAATGTCCTTTACTGCGATTTTTATCTGTTACTTTCTTTCAATGTATCTGGATGAACGATCATGGAGGTACTTACCTGCATATAAGAAATACAATTTGCTTCAGAATAAGAGGGGAGAAATAATTTCGAATGCAAGGCAGTACATCAAGGAATTGGAAAAACAACATAATGGCTTTTTCTGGAGGTTGTACCAAGGCTTGCGAGTTATTGATCAGAGCCTTTCTGCTAATATATTTAATGAGATGTCGGAGCATTCCAAGAGTTTATATACCTATTTTTTGGCTGATAGGTATGACGACTATGCGAAGTTCATTAGAGCCGCGAAAGTTGTTGTTGTTAATAAAGGCTTGGCATAAATAAAATTTAAAAAATATTCAGGCCGTAACTTTTAAATAAACAACAAAAACAATTGGTTAAATCAAATAGAGCTTAAATTCCCGTCACGGGAATTCGTTGGAAAAATCAAACATGCCTAGTATAACATTGGGGCTCAGTCACAGAGCAGCAGAGAAGCTAAGTAGTATGGCCAGACATAACCAGATTTCTAAAGTAGAAGTTATTCGGCGGGCATTGGCGTTATTTTCATTGGCTGTTCAAGAAAAAGAGAAAGGTAATATTGTAGGTGTGATTAAACCGAAAGATAATGACCAAAGTGAAATGGAAGTGCTTGGTCGAGTTACTGGTATTTAATCAAGTTATGCTTGGGAAACATGACATTTCTGCTCTAATTGCATGGTGTGAGAGGTCTCCGCAAGCAGATGATATAACGTCAACACTCTACTATCAATATAACCTATATTTAATGAGCCCAAAAAATTAGGCTCATTAAATAAAATATTCTGTTTTTTATTCAAAATAGATTTTCTTTCGATCAAACTCTCGATTAATACTTATTGCTTCTGATGGGCATTGCATTGGAGTTAATAAAGTATTCCAAAAGTCATCATCAAAACCACCATATAAGAATGAATAACGACAAATCTTCACTAAGTCCATACGATCCAACTCATTGCTGAATTCATTTTCAAGTTCGTCAAATGTAGGAACGTTTTTAGCAATCCATCGGTCATCGAGCAGCTTGGTAACTCTATCAACCTGCTCTTTGGTTCGTAAGAAATGAGCGCCAAATATTTCATGTGGCATAGGGGTTACTGAGCCATCCGTATCCTGAAAAAAAGGATAGACACCTTCGTCCCATGCATAAATGTAGGCATCGCTAAATTCATTGTGATGAATGCCAAGATGTAAGACTTGTAGACGTTGCTGATTGAATAGGGCTTGCATGACTGGATCTGGATTCATAGTGGCTTCCTTTTTGAGAAATGTCTTAATGTTCAATTATCATGGGGCTAAAATTGATCTTTTAAACTGTTTATTTGAAAACTATTGTTTTTGTCTTAAAACATGAAGTTTTCTTGTGATATTTGATTGGTTTTTCGTTAGAAAAGTCGTTTAACATAAGATCCGTTATAGGAATTTATAGGGGGGCAACGCCAGTTTAGGTAAATTTGGGCATTTTGGCGTTGTTTTTCATAGTTTTCAGAATAACGAGAAGCTCCCATCCTGATTTCGATATTGAGATAATCGAACGCCGCTCATGCAGAAATTTTGTTTAGCGAGCTGTTCTGGAGATATCTTTTCTTCAGACAATAATCGAGCTTCACGCTCTCGTTCGGCGTTTTTTCTGGCGGCTCGTTGTTCGAAGATGGACTTTGGTTTCATTGGTTAAGTTTTGCACGACTGTAGTTGGCAGTCAATGAGTCATGGTTGAATCAACCTAACCTATCACCTATTATCTATACGACACAGGATATGTGTATCAACACAATAAATAAGGGTAGTGCCAAATGCTCTTATTGATAAAAAGCCACCTTAGCCGGTGGCTTTTTATTTTGGACAATCAATATTGGCCGAGAGGGTTCGTTTTTGCCATGCGTGATTATCACTATCCAGTTCAGTCCTGTACCAGGTAGTCGTTTTTTTAATACAGGCGCTTCCATTTCTCATTATCTCTGATGTCGTTGGTGGTTGTTCTGTATTTATACGCATTGTTGATGGGTTTTTAGTGGTCCAAATCCTTTGCGGCTGGTTAGAACATCCAAAGACCAAAAAAAGCATAAAAAGGCATGTGAATTGTTTCATGTAAAGTTACCTCTCTGAATGAATCTCGGAATTTTCGCATGCGAAAAAATAAAGCGGTGAATTGTACTAATGCTGATAGTCATTGGATTTCTATAGAGGTTTATTCATGATTAGTCCCGCGAAGGTGTATAACGCACCTGCTACGATTAATAATTTGAAAAGCAACTCGATTCCTCTTGTACCTAAGAAATGCCAGTAACTATTAAATCCTTCTACACCAGAAGTATTTCGTCGCTCAAAAGCTTTTTTCTTCATCACAAAAGTTCCAGCTAGGCCAATAGCCAAAGTAATTAAACCAATATAAAAAGTCACGCAAGCTCCCTAGTTATGCTTCTTGATTTCTCTACTTATTACTATATGGCTTTCTTCCGAAAAATCGGATGCTTTTTTTGAGATAAAACAACACCGCTATAAGTAATTACTCAATTGAGTAAAGTTGTTGATGGCTAAGTGAATTTCTCTTAGGATCATACGTGAGAGCCGTGGGGCTTGTTGGCTTAAGCTTCCCCTTCGGACATACGATTCGGTACGACAAAAAAGTGCTTTTTTGTATTTACTAGATGAGTAATATTGCCTATGTCTCCTGAGTACAAATAAATATGACTGATGTTTGTTTGTAACCCCCTCCTCCTGCTCACGAATAACTCCCAAATAAGACGTACAGCTAATCAGACGTATAGTCGATAAGACGAACGGCTATCAGATCCACTATATGAATAAGGGAGTGCTCATTATTGCCTATGGGTTGGATGTTGTAAGTGTATGAGCTGCTTTGGTTTAATGACGTTATATTATTCGAGGTACGAATCATGGCAGAAAAAAGTAAAGTAGAAAAAACAGGTGAAGAGAAAGCCAAGGCAGAAGTTACTCAGCTGGCCAGGCGATGGACTAAGGGAGTTATTGAGTTTGGTTGGACAGGTATTCCCAACATACTCATCGAAAATCAACAGCGTTTAGAGTTGAACTCGATACAGTTCAATATACTGGTGGTTCTATTAAAGCATTGGTGGGAGAAATCGAACCACCCATTTCCGTCAAAGAAAACGATTGCTGAAATCACAGGAAAGGATCGATCAACGGTTCAGAGAAATATTCGGGAAATGGAAGCTAGAGGATTAATTGCGCGAGAAAAGCGCTCTAAAGCCTCTGGTGGGCAAGATTCTAATCGGTATGACTTGACTCCTTTAGTAGAACGCTTAAAACAGCTAGCAAAAGAACAGAAGGAAATTGATAAACAACGGGAAGAAGAAGATGGCCGGCGTAGAAGAGGGAAATACAAGTGAGTAAATAAGTAAATGAGTAATTTGTATTTATGGTAAAATCTGCTGTTGTAGATAATTAGGAGGCACCTTGAAAGGTTTTGGTTTTGTAAACGATGCTGCTGAGCGGGAGTATCGTGATTTGCCCAGAGAAGTGGTTCGAGATTTCGGCTCAAGTTTAAGAGCTATTCAAAGTAATGAAAGGCCATTTCTTCCCGTTACACCATTAAGTAGCATTGGCCCTGGCGTTATTGAGCTGAAAATTAACGGTAGTCCGGCGTTCAGATGCGTGTATATCGCTAAATACATGGATGCGGTTATTGTTCTCCATTCGTTCACAAAGACTACAAATGGAGTTGATAGACAAGCGATGAAAGTTGCAGAGCAAAGGTATAAAGAGCTAATGAAAGAAGTGAGAAGCAAGTAGCGATTAACTTGCTACTTGCAGTATGTTTATGGCTGGCGGATTTTGATCGTCATTCATTTTTAATCGAGACTTAAAGCCCAATTTATCAAGGATTGAAAATAAACAATCGAGACTTACAACATCTATCTTTCCATTTAAGATATTAGATATTCTAGGTTGAGAAACGCCTAGCTTATTAGCTGCCTCTGATTGGCTCCAGCCATTTTTCTCAATTATATTCCTAATTAAGATCATTAAGTCCGCTCTGAGCGCTAGGTTACTAGCGACTTCTTCCTCTTCTGTAGCGTGGAAAGGACTTTCGTATAGCTTAATCATATTATCAACCTCATAAAAAAGCCCATATATAAAATTTTGTATATGGGCTTAGGTTAATATATAAGATTTTATATATTTTACACATCCGACCAGTTGGTTGCATATAATCTATTGATATATATATAGATTGTAATTTGAGTAATTGAGTAAAAACTCAATTACTCAAATATTTTTCAATCCACTCAATTACAAGGTCATTGATTTTTTTGTCGTCTGCCGCAGCTTTCATCTTTAGTTGTTTATATAAAGACTCAGGGATATTTGCGTTCAGCCGAGAGGTTTTCTCCTTAGTTACCTCTTTTATTGCTGCTGCTTTACCTTCATTTTCACGTGTACTTACTTTTGCTTTAAGCGCCATTGAAGAACTCCTTAATCTCTTCTTTAAGTGCGACAATTTCTTTTGCAGCTTCGCTTTGTGGTTCTATGAATACAGTCTGTCCTTCGCTGGCGGTTGTTGGGTAAGCTACTCTTTGAGTGGTTTGAGACTTTAGAACAGGTAAACCATAGCTTTCCAGTGCTTCCATAATTTCTTTGCCAAGCTTAGTGTTTTTGATTGCTCGGCTAACGACAAACGCGGATAAAGGCTTTCCGTCAGTAACGTCCTGTCGCGCTTTAATTACGTCAACTAAGTCGGCAGCTGCCCAAATGTCATAGGGAGATGGTTGGCATGGAATGATTACCAGGTCTGAAGCTTTAACCGCTGCGGCCGCTAACCTAGCTATTTGTGGAGCTCCGTCGATAACTACCCAGTCATACCCAGACTTTATGGCCTGAAGGTCTTTAGGGAGCGTTTCTCGGTCTAAACCAACGACTGGTAGTATTTCTCCTTCGTTTTCTTCATTCCAATCTCGCGCAGAGCCTTGAGGATCACTGTCTACTAACAAAACTCGAGAGCCATCAAGTTTTAAAGCATGAGCAAGGTTTACAGCAATGGTTGTCTTACCGCTTCCACCTTTCTGGTTAAGTATTGATATTACCGGCATTTCTTATACCTCTTTCTTGATATTATGAGTAAATGAGTAAATATAGATTAGCACATATTCTTTATATGAGTAAATGAGTAAAAGTGTAAATGAGTGTTTACTCAAAAATTAAAACTGATTTGCAAATTTGAAATTTGTATGATAGATCTATATTTTGATTAACTAGACTGAGCCCAACATGGATCTCAAGGTATTACGTATTCTATTTGATGATGGTGCGATCAGTTCTGCTGAAGCTGTGAGAGTACCCTTTGGTAAGGGCTGGTATCTTACGTGCAAAAAAAATAATGGTGATATCGTCCATGTTGGAACTACCCGAGAGCCAGGGAAGCCAAAGTTGTTTCGTTCTTTGGATGCAGTTGCCTCGGCTTCTACAGAGATTGGGTTTTCTGAGTTATTAGTTCATGTGAAAGAGCAGAAGAAAGAAGGTGGAAGTACCGAAGATTTCAAATTAGAAGTGCAATAAAAAACCGCTGATAAGAGCAGCGGTTTTTAAGTAAAGCTATCGTACTTTGGCCGGTTCGATAGGCAAACACATCAAGATGCAATTGAGTTTGCAGCTTTGGCTGTGTGCGTTTGTAAGAATACGAAAAAAAATCATTTTAATCAAATATGATTAGATTACTCAAATGAGTAAATGAGTATTTCCGCACAGCCAGAAGAATAAAAAAATCAAACTGTGAGGGAAGTGTAAGTGAGAAAAAAAGAAATAAATCAATTATCCCCAGAGCTTAGCTAAGGTTATTTATGCTAGCTTCGGTTATTGATGGTTTGCCTCAAATAACATCAAGGAAAGTCAGCAATCCTTTTAAAGGACGAGTCTCATCGGCTTTACCCTGTAACCATTCCTTTTTTGTCATGAACCTGTCTCCTTTTAACAAAGGAGTATGCTAGTGGACAGTGCACGTTACTTTATTCCAGATAGTACGCTTTCCAGGATTAGAGAAGAAGCACCCTACTTGTCGCGATGTAGTGACAATAAAACCGCAGTAAACATTCGCCCACGAGAGTACGCAATTCGTTACCCATACATGCAAATTAACCGTTCGAATATGGTTAGTTGGCTAATCTTCGATCTTGATCATAATAATCCTTGGATTTGGCAAGACAAAGACCTGCCCTCTCCTAACATCGTTGTTACTAATAGAGAGAATGGCCACTCTCACCTTTTTTATGCGATACCGCCTGTTTGCACCAGTGAAAACGCTCGTTCTAAACCAATTAGGTATATGAAGGCTGTTTATGAGGCTATGGCATCTAAATTAGGTGCTGATCCTTCCTATAGTGGCCCAGTAGCAAAAACACCTGGTCATCCCTGGTGGATAACCTCTGAGCTTCATAATACTGTATTTGAATTGGGAGAGCTCGCCGATTATTTAGATCTAGAAATTAAGCCTTTATGGAGCAAAGGGCCGGATTACGAAGGTAATTCTCACTCAAGACATTGTTTGTTGTTTGAGGATTTGCGCTTTTACGCTTATTCGATTGTTACAAGAGAGAAACGTGAGGGAAGCTTCTTTTCATTTGTTCGTCTCCTGGAGGCGAAAGCGTTTGAATTTAATAATTTTAAAAATCGTGGTTTTGAGCAGAATTTAACAGTCGCCCAGGTTAAAGCGACTGTTAAGTCCGTTTCTCGCTGGACTTGGGACCGGTATACGGGTTCTTCTCGATGCAATCGAGGTGTAATGAAGTTAGATAAGAGCTTATCGGTAGCTGAGCGTCAAAAACTATCTGCGCTCAGGACTCACGAAAGGCGGATACAGGCGACAAAACAAAAAATCCTTAGTGCATACCGTTACCTTTCTCGAAACTCGATTCCAATCACCTTTACCGCTCTTTCAGAGCGTAGCGGAGTCACCAGGCAAACGATATCTAAATACAAAGACTTTATTGAATCTTTATCAAAGAATGAAGCTAACAAAACCTCTGAGGGAGTTAGTGTTACTCACAATAGGGATAGTGTTAAATATGGTACACATCAGATAACTGCCCTCTGTAATGTTTATCTATTTAGCAGTGAACTTACAGGATTAATTTCGATAGTTAGTGTCCATAAAAATAAAAAACCTCCTGATTAGCATAGATCAGAAATATTGTTGTTATGGTGTTCTTAAGGATTAGTCCTTAATTGACTGTATGTGGGACTCTAACTATTATCCTGATGCGAAATTTTATTTCTATTTTATCAGTGGTGGTTTATACAATTCGCTGCCTCTATTGCTACAAGGAAACAATAATGAGAACGGCGCTTGCCTTACAGGACGTAGCACAGTTAAGCGATCCGCTTGTGCGCTACCAAGCTTGCAAAGCAATGGCAAAAGGCTTTGCTAACTCACGCTCATCAGATGAGCAGCGGGTTCGGGATGCGAGAGTGTTCTGCACTGCTGTGATCGACTCATTCTGGAAAAGCCTGTGTAAGAGCTTTAAGTCAAGAATGAAACTTAAAATCTCTCCTTATTCTGAGCAAGAAATTGAATTCGATGCACTGCAATTGGCTTTTGATACAGGTGATTTGATAGCTCAGTTCCCAGTTGAAGACGCAGGGTATCTAATTGGCTCAATTTATACAGTAATGTTACCGAGCGCCCTTCGATCAAGTTTGGGTGCCTATTACACCCCTCCGCCTCTTGTATCTCGTTTGTTGGATTTAGCTGAGAGGAGTGGCTTTGATTTTGGTAAAGGGTCGGTTATAGATCCTGCGTGTGGAGGAGGGGCTTTCCTCGCTCCTGTTGCTATAAGAATGATGGAGCGTATGCCTAAAGCTTCTGCTGAGTGGACATTGAAGCTTATAGGTAAAAGGTTACGAGGCATTGAGATTGACCCTTTTGCGGCTTGGATGAGTAGTGTGATTTTGGAAGCCTCTATCCTTCCTCTCTGCATAAAAGCTAAGCGACGTTTGCCAAACCTGGTCACCGTTGGAGATGCGCTTAGTGTTTCCGATATGGGAGGTTTTGATTTGGTTATTGGCAATCCCCCTTATGGCCGTACAAAGCTGTCTCCGGAAATGAGGGATGTTTATTCTAGGTCGTTGTATGGCCATGCGAACCTATATGGATTATTTACTGATTTGGCTTTACGTCTTGTGAGAGAAAATGGTGTTGTTGCTTATCTCACTCCTACCTCGTTTTTAGGTGGCCAATATTTTAAATCACTGAGGGAATTATTGACCTTTGAGACCACGGTGAAAGCTATTGATTTCATCTCAGACAGAAACGGTGTTTTTGATGATGTGCTTCAAGAAACCTTGCTAACCACTTACCGGAAAGAGAAGAGTAATAAGCATGCGGACATCTCTCTGACTACACCCCAGGGCCTAAATTCTGCAAATATTGAAAAGATCGGGAAAGTGAAAATTCCTAAGACGGGTGAGCCTTGGGTTCTGCCTCGTAGTGTAGTTGATGCAAAGTTTATAGCCAATTTAGCGAAAATGCCGACACGACTTAGTGACCTAGGCTATTCAGTCTCAACAGGGCAGCTTGTTTGGAATCGTCATAAAGGCCAACTCCGTTCCATGCCAACAAAAGACTCTCTACCACTGATTTGGGCTGAATCGGTTACATATGAGGGTTTTAAGTTTAGCGCTACTCGCCGTAATCATGTTCCATATATCGCACTCTCCGAAAAACAGCCTCATTTAGTAACTCGTCAATCCTGTGTTTTGTTGCAGCGTACTACTGCTAAAGAACAAGCTCGGCGGCTAATACCTGCTTTGTTACCACAGGATTTCTTGGACGATCATGGGGGAGCTGTCGTAGAGAACCACCTCAACATGATTTACTGTGAGAATCAGGAACACGTAGTTAGCCCAAAAACAATTTGCGTTTTACTCAGTACGGAAGCGGTGGACAGAGCATTCCGTGGTATTAGCGGTAGTGTGGCTGTGTCCGCTTATGAACTGAATGCTTTACCTTTGCCAACAATTAAGCAGGTTTGTGAGTTAGAGCGTCTTATTGGCAATGGATGTTCTAAATCGAAAATAGAGAGCAAAGTATCAGAATATTATGGGGAAAAATAAAGTGACAATCACGGATGTACCATCATTAGTATTGATTGCCGAAAGACTTCCGCAAATTTTTCCTGAAGGTACAGAACATAGGAATTATCTTATTCGAGAAATGGCCGCTAAAACGATTTACGTAATGTTTTATGCAGGAGCAATTGAAGGGACAGATCGTTGGATACGTCCTAGCCAGGTCACTGATATGACCGATGAGCAGGCTCAATTAACCGATATTGAATATAGGGAAGCCTGGGTGAAGATGATGCTTTCCAATAAAAAGAAGAAGCCTGAAAACCCTTGGTACGCGGCAAATAGTCGAGAGCCTGTGCGAGATGAAACTATTCGAACAGGACTCATACCTCTGCAGGCTGTTGTGATTCGTCAGGGCATACCCACCACATCATCAAAACCAACGTATGCCCTACAAAAAGATTTTTCAGAGCTATTTTCGCCTGTTCTTCATGGGGATAAGCTCGATTCTGCGATTAGCAGTTGGCAGCAAAAGTACCTTTCAAAGGCTGCTATTACTCGCCTAAAACTGATGAAGGACTATGGTTCTGAAGATTCTGAGTTTGTACAAATTAACTTCCCTGATGGGTCAATACGTAAACTAGAGCCAGGGCCATCGAGCTTGTTATCAAAAGCAGTTATAGAGGAATTCGCGCCAAGATTCCTTAAGAAGCCAAAAGTGCTTTGGTTATCGGAATCTGGAAATAAGGTTGTAGCACAGGATGAGGTGCTGGCGAAAGCGCTAGGTCTTCAGATCGACCCCTCAAGGGCGCTTCCTGATATTATCCTGGTTGACCTTGGTGATGATCTTAGTGGTCTTGAAATGCTGGTTATATTTACCGAGGTTGTTGCAACTGATGGACCTATCAACCGGCAAAGAAAAGAGATTTTAACAAACCTTGCAACAGAAGCTGGTTTTGACTCTAAACACCTGGCTTTTTTAACCGCATTTATTGATAGAAGCTCGCGGCCATTCAAAAAGTCTATCTCTGAATTAGCTTGGGGTTCCTATGCTTGGTTTTCTACTGAGCCGGATTATATTATCGATCTTAGAGAGTATGATGAGTCTGCGAAATTGACCTCACTAAAATAGGCAGGCCGAATCGAGATAGGCAAGGCAAATCCAGGATTGAGGGCTATCAACCGGAAACCTACGGTTACAAGGAGACTACAGGATTCAAAACCGTAGGTTTTCGTTCAAATGCCCCCGCTGATCCTCACTATCCCATTGTAATGAATAATCCTTCCATTACTCTTTTGCACTATAAGCTTCACAAACAGATAGCTGCTCAGGGTTAGAAACAGTGAACTTAAAATAATCACACCTAACCATATACCATGCTTTCTCTTTCATATTTTTTGTAGCACCTTTTGGTAGCTCATCGCTGCTAATGTCATCTGATGGCCACGCAATTACTCTGGAGCTTTTGCAATAGCCGCAAAGGCTGCAGCCTCTTAAATTTTTAGCTAACGTAAGATTATTTTCCATTCGAACAATCCTCGATCGATGGCATCGTCACTACCGAAAAATATTGTGAAAAGAACCCTAGCGTAGCGAGTATTCGTAAGAATGCTTTGGTTCTTTGAAACTTTATTTGAGGTAGTGACGATGCCTTATTAAAGGCAGCGTTGAATGGCGAAAGGTTCGATGTCTTGAGCCATTCTTTGCGATTATAAAATCAAAACACAGTCATATAATTGAATTATAGATGAATTATGTGGTATTTTTAAAGAGTTACATACGTGAATGTGTGATGTGTGTGAACTTGCCGAGCTTGTAGGCTGTAAATTCAAGCAACTTGCCATATTTAGAGGGCTTAAACTCTAAATACTTGCCGAGCTTATTGGTTTTTTTATAAGCAAAAAGGCAACACCCAGAAGGGAGATTGGCGCACCCTTTGGGTGGCAATCTCCTGTTTTTTTACTTGTAAATAAATAGGAGGTTTTAATGAATCAACGTTAACTAAGCACCCCCTGGTCTTCTACGAAGACGAAAGTGCTAACTCTATTTTGAGTTAATCTTGGATTAGCGCTTATTTGGCTACTAGGTATGCTTGCATACAGATCAACTGGTTACGACCATTGGTTTTGGCCTTAACACTTACCAGAATTCCATGATAAAAGATTCAAGACACGTTGAGTAAATAAGTAAATGAGTAAAAATATTTCTTATGATTTACACCTTCTTCAAAGAAGAAATCGAGATGGAAGTATTGCAACTCAGTCGAATAGAAATCGAATTTTACAGCAGATGGGAAAGCAGCTACATGAGTTAGGTTTTCGAAACATGCAGGCTAAGTCATTAAAAGAAAAGCATGTTGATGCTTTGGTGAAAAAATGGCAAGCCGATGGCCTCTCAGCAGGAACTATGAAAAACAGAATGTCCACTTTGCGATGGTGGGCTGAAAAGATAGGTAAGCGAAATATAGTAGCTAGAGATAATTCTCACTACGGCATTGACGATAGGCAGTATGTTTCCCAGGAAAGTAAAGCCCAAAAGCTTGAAAATGAAACTCTGGGTAAAATTAAAGATCCCTATTTAAAAATGAGCTTGGAGCTTCAAAGAGAGTTTGGGTTGCGTAGAGAGGAATCTATGAAGTTTCAACCCTCTTACGCCGACCAAGGAGATTTCATAAGGTTAAAGGCTAGTTGGACTAAAGGCGGTCGTGAGCGAGTAGTTCCGATAACATCAGAGTCACAAAGAACAGCGTTAGATAAAGCTCATAAAATAGCAGGCAGAGGGTCGTTAATTCCCCCTAATAAAAAGTATATACAGCAGTTAAGGCTTTATGAAAAACATACTTCAGAAGTAGGTCTTTCTAAGCTTCACGGGCTACGTCATGAGTATGCGCAAAGAAGATATTGTGAGCTTACGGGGTGGAAGGCTCCCGTAGCTGGTGGCCCAAGCTCAAAACAGTTAACAGCAGAACAAAAGCAGTTAGATCGTAGTGTTAGGCTCCAGATATCAGAAGAGTTGGGGCATTCGAGAGAGCAAATAACAACAGTATATTTAGGACGATAATATGGTTTATAAGACTCTTTTTTTGGTAATGCCTTTAGTTGCCTTACTAGGCTTTTTCGGAGAGCGGTTTCATTGGAAGAGGGTTCCAATAGTCTTTTTAGTATCATTCTTTCTAGTTTTTTTGACGTCCGGTGCTCGCTACTTAGTCGATTATATCATTCTCACTTTTCTAATTTCTGTCCCTGTTAGTTGTATCGTAGGGTATATAGGAGAAGAATTTCATATTGAGAGGTTAACAAAAAGTTTAAAGGAGGAGGTGCTTGCAGTATTAGCAAATAAGCGCAAGATCCATGTTTTTGGTGGAGTATTGCTGTTTTTACTTCTTAATATTTGGCTTACACCCAACCAGGTGCTGGCTATGGTTGTTTGGAGTAGCGCTTTATTCGGCGGGTATATAGGAGTGCTTGCGTTATATGGAGTTGGTAAAGCATCGGTTCAGAAAGACGATAAAGATCTATTGTCTGGAGACTCTTTGTACTCAGAGGTGAAACAAAAACTTAATTATCGCGATGGGGTATTTGCAGGTTCAGTTAATGGAGAGGAGCTTTACTCTTCAGTCGAAGATCGCGCAGTTGTGATTGGCCCACCAGGAACTGGCAAAACAACATTTCTAGTGACTCAGCTTTTGAACTGGGCAAAAAGTGGTAGGCCATTTGTCTGTATGGATATCAAGCCTGAAATTTACGGTATAACTAGAAAACGACTCGAAGAAATGGGTTATAAGCTTTATGTATATAATCCCACTCGAGAGACGGGGCATAGGTATAACATGCTTCAAGATGCCCACTCTCCAGAACAGATAGGTGAGCTGGCATCTTCATTGATTCCTTCACCAGATCCAGAAAATGCAGTATTTAACGAGTCAGCAAGGGATTTTCTTGATGCGATCATTACTCACCTGAAGCACGAAAACGGCAATGTTTCTTTGCCAGATGTCAGAACATATGTTGCTCAGTTTGATGAGCATAAAGAGTTATTAAATGAATTGAAGCGCTCAGAAAACAGTGATGTAAAGGAGCTTGTTAGTGGACTAAAAATAAGTGCGTCTAATGAACGGCTATTGGGATCGATATTTACAACCTTTAGGATGAATTTAAGGTTTCTGAGATATCCCGCTATTAAAGCGAGTATGACTCAATCCGATTTTAGCTTGGAAGAACTAAAAAAAGAAAAAGTAGGCTTATTTTTGCAGTTTGAAGAAGAAACTAAGGAGCTCACCTCGGGATTAGCATCAGTTCTTACCGGCCATATTATGAGGTATTTAATTTCAAATACACAAAGACCACCGGTTTTTCAGCTGTTGGACGAGGTTGGAAATATGGCAAAAGTGGTGGGTCTTAAAGAAAAGCTCAACACTATTCGAAGTAGAAATATTCCTACCTGGTTATATTGGCAGTCAAAAGAGCAAATGCAAGCGTATGGGGATAAACCCGATGAAGGAGCCAATATCATTCTTGGTGCTTGTGATTTACAAATGGTATTTCGTCTCAATGACAATGCTACGGCCAGCTGGTTTAGTGAAAAAATTGGAACAGTAGATCGCCTGGTGCATAAAGTATCTTACTCTGATCCTGGACTATTCCGTGGTAAACCAACAGAAAGCAAAGATCTTGTTACTGAGTCAGTAATTAAGCCTCACGAACTGCAACAACTTGATGACAGGGAGGTTGTATGTGCTTATCGAGGAAAAGCATGGAGAGGTGTTGCTGATCCTTATTATGAGATTTGGCCAGAGTTTAATGGATGGAAACCTGCTGAAGCTGAGAAGCTTGGCGATGCTTATCAAGCAAGTACTTTGGAGGAGTGTCGTAGTTAATGGTCGATTCAGAAGAAACGTACAAAATTGAAATTGAAGTTACAGAAAATGAGTATGCTTTGTTAGTGAGCTCTGTAAACCGCTTAATAGAGGCCAATATCAATAATCCTGCTCAAGACAACGATATTAAAAGTTTACGTAAAGTAAGAAGGGAGCTTATATGCTCAGGACTAAAAGCTAGACTATCCATTAATCAGGAACAACGGTGATTATGTACGAGCTATGGCGATTTAGTATACAGCAGGGTGAAAAGCAGCTGATAAACTTATCATTTGAAGAAGCTGAAAGCTTTTGTGATTCTTTGAAAAAGCCCTTTAGACTTTCGGCAAAGTGGGTTGATGATGTTGGCATAGGTGAGTTCAAAGGTGCTTACACGGACAATGACACTTCGTTAGAAGATTGGTTATTAGGGATTAAAAACAAATTAGCTCGAAATCCGGAAAAGGGGGTGAATATTGAGATTACTGTAAATAAATAAACCTGTTGTGGGGCGGGTTTTTAATAATAATCGATAGGTCTTCGCGTGGCACCATCTATTAGCTAACCATAACTAATAGAGGTCATTTATATGTTTAAAAAATACACTACGATAGCTTTACTGGTCATAATCTCTTGTTTTTCATTCGCAGATGATAGCCAAAAAACAGCGGTTAAATTTGATTATATTTATCAATCGATAAATTATGAAGTACCTAATTTGGATCCGTTGGCCAAATATGAGCTTGAAAAAGAATTAAAATATTATGAGAGAAAATTAAAAGAGCTTGGAGAAGAAGGATGGGAGCTCGTTTCTTTTGAACATCAAAATATAGGAAAGGCAGTGGTCTTATTAAAGAAAGTAAAGTAGCTATTTGGGCGCACTATTTAGTGCGCCATTATAAGGCCCATTGTTGATGAAAAACTCTTTTATTACTATTTGGATTGGTCAGTCTCTATCGTTGCTTGGATCCGGCGTTACTAATTTTGCTCTAGGAATTTGGGTATATCAAACTACAGGATCAGTGTTTGACTTTGCACTGATTATGCTGCTTATCACAGCTTCTGGGATTTTGGTTCTGCCATTATCGGGTTACTTTATTGATAAATGGTCTAAGAAAATTACTCTTATTTGCTGTGATGCATTTCAGGCTTTGATATTGGTTGGTCTATTATTTTTACTAACCACGAAAAATCTCGAGCTTTACGTTGTGTACTTCCTGGTAATCTTAAGGGCATTACTAAGTAAAGTGCAAAGCATTACTTTTAATACTTTGCCGAGACTAATAACTTCACAGTTAAGCCAGTTAAAGTGGTATGCGTCCTTAACTCAAATTAGTGCATCTATCAGGCTATTTTCGCCCGTATTCGCCGGTGTTGTTTTGCAATACGGGATTAAGTGGATATTGGCTTTTGATATCATCACTTTCTTTGTCGCGGTTTTAACGGTACTAATAAGTGACTTTGCTAGAAATGATTTAATTCAACCCAAACACGATTCTAGTTGGGAATTAAAAGAAGTCTCCCAAGGTATAAAATATCTGAACACACATGTAGAGCTAAAACGAACGTCTATTTGGCTATCATTTATTACATTTGCTGTTGCATCAACGACAGTGCTATTTACACCTTTAATACTGACTATATCGAATGAAAAGGCACTTGGTTTTCTTCTTGGTGCAGGTGGTGTAGGAACAGTTCTTGGGGCTCTCACAGCTTCTAAGTTTGGCGCGAAACTATTGCCATCTAGAAGCATTATGTACTGTGGAGTGTTTATTTGCGGAGTTGCTATAAACCCTTCTTTACTGTGGCTGGCGGTATGTATTTTTGGATGTTTTTTCTCATCATCGTTCGCGTTAGTAAAACTAAAGGCTTATTGGTATAAAGAAGTTCCTGTGATGCTTCAAGGTCGTATATTTGCCATTAGAGATGCACTTATCGCTGTTGCATTACCGTTAGGATATCTTTTTTCTCCGTGGATTTTATCGCTTGTTTTAGAGCCTTGGTTAACGGCCAATGATCAAATAGTAGGGTTTTTAATGCTTTTTACTGGGTATGAGGAAAAGCAAGGATTTCTCATAATTTTCTTAACGATGGGACTTAGCATCATTTTATCAACATTTTTATTTCACTATACAGGAGAGAGAAATGGGAATAGGTGTATCTGAATATCTAAGCATGTACTTTTCAGATCTTGGTATCGAAAAGTTTTCTAATGAGTTTGTTTATGGCTTTAGCGCGTCTGTATTAGCAATATTATTGCTCGCTGTTTTTTTCAAAGAAAAAAGCCAGTGACAGGAAAGCTCAGGGGTTAAGAAAGCAACTCCCTGAGCTTTAACAATAGGTCTGTTGTGTACTCCAGATCTATCTCTCCTTCCTTGCTTTTGGAGTGTTTAAATATTTTTCTCCATAGGTTTTCAAGTATGTTATCTGGGATACTGTCAGTATCAATGCCTAGCTCCTGCGATTTTAAATAAACACTCCTAGCAATATGGCCCATTAAAAATAAGTCCTTATCTAATTTAGGTGGGGTATCTGTAATGCCATATTTTAAATAAACGAACGTACTTTTGATGTTGAGATTTTTATCCAGTGATTTAATTAGCTCTATTAAAGTAGAGTCTTTTGGGGGGATGTCATCGTTAATTATTCGTCGAGAGGTGAAGGTGGTAGTGTTTAGTAGTTTTGCTAATGCACCAGATCGTTTCCTATCTTTTGGAAAGTTATAGTTATCAAGTAATTCGTTAACTCTTTGTGAAAAACCAGAGATGGAATCCATATATAATATCGCATTGATAAATTAAAGCTATATTATAACTTCATAAAATATGGCTTTCTACCTATTGTGATGTTAAAAGATATAAAAAATCTATTTTAAGGTGGCTTATGTTTGATATGAGAGATTTGAAGCAAGGCTTGGAGTGGATTGAAGGAAGGACTAAGATCACAATTGAGGTTTGTGGAAATAATATAGATATCCATTTGTACCCAGACTATCCAAGCGAAAAAAATAGAGTGTCGTTGGATCTATGTATTGTCTATGGGAATAGAGTTTGGGTTAGGGACTTATTGGGTAATGGGTTCTCATCAGGCATTCAAAATAAAGGGTACGGTACCTTACTGTTTAATATAGGTATCCAAGTGATCTATACCTATTTTGGAATTGCCCAGGGAAATCCGGAAGCTAACAATATATTGGTATCTGGAAAAACATCATCTGTTGGTGATCCTGGTAATGAGCCAGCTAAATCCGAGTGTCGTGATAGGCGAAATGGCTTTTGGTCGAATTTTGGCTTTAAATTAAAAGAGCCAGATGGTTTTTTTACGCCAATGAAAGCCAAGCTTTCAGAGCTTCATGCTCGCTTAGATGGTAAGACAGAAAATGGAACACTATATGGCTTGGATCTGGAGCAGTTTTGGTTAAAAGGTAATGCTCCGTTATTGTTCGAATCAGATATACGATCGCTAATGAAACTCGATATTGAAAGTCTGGATTTGGACATCTGCCCGACTCAGGATGACATTGAAGGCGAATGGGTTAAAGCAGTGTATTGGTCGAAAATTATTAGAAAAACTCTGTTCTGTGGCCTAAGTGTGGTTGCGGTTTATTTCGCTTTTAGCTGGTTGGATTTATTACATGCATTTTCAATGTCCTTTACTGCGATTTTTATCTGTTACTTTCTTTCAATGTATCTGGATGAACGATCATGGAGGTACTTACCTGCATATAAGAAATACAATTTGCTTCAGAATAAGAGGGGAGAAATAATTTCGAATGCAAGGCAGTACATCAAGGAATTGGAAAAACAACATAATGGCTTTTTCTGGAGGTTGTACCAAGGCTTGCGAGTTATTGATCAGAGCCTTTCTGCTAATATATTTAATGAGATGTCGGAGCATTCCAAGAGTTTATATACCTATTTTTTGGCTGATAGGTATGACGACTATGCGAAGTTCATT
>NZ_CP133549.1 GCF_031198435.1 Pleionea litopenaei | reverse complement strand
TGACGGCGAATGGCAAGGTGGATAAAGGCGGCGTTGCCAGCGGTGGAGGGCGAGCAGGGCGAGAACTACGAAGCTCCGCGCGGAGAATTGGAAGAGCTGCTGGCGAGTTTATGGTCGTCGATGCTGGACATTGACGTCGCGCACATCGGTCGGCAAGCGCACTTTTTAACCTAGGTGGGCATTCATTATTGTCGATCCGTTTAGTGGCCGAGGTGCGATCACACTGCCAGGTGGCGTTGCCGATAAAGGCCATATTTGATCATCCCCGATTGAGTGAGTTAGCGGCCTATATTGCCGAGCAAGCGCCGAGTGCGGAGCGGTTACCGCCGATCACGGCGGTGAATCGGACCGGAGAGGCATTGCCGTTATCGAGTTCACAATACCGTTTATGGTTGGTGGATCACCTAGGCGGGGGCAGTGCTCAATACAACATATTCTCGGCGTTGCAGTTACGGGGCGAGTTAAATCGCGAAGCCTTACAACACGCGTTGACCGGATTGTTGAGTCGTCATGAAGTGCTGCGCACGGTGTATGTGGCGCTTGACGGAGAGCAAGTGATGCAGGTGGTGGGCCCGGTGGTTGAGGTGCCTGTGGATGTCGAGTCATTGGCCGATTTACCGGAGCAAGAGCAGGCGGACGCGGTGTTGTTGGCGGGTCAAGAGGAAGCGATCAAGCCGTTTGATTTGAGCCAAGATTTGATGCTGCGAGTGAAGTTATTGGCATTGGATGCGCAGACGCATGTGGTGTTGTTGACGGTGCACCACATAGCAGCGGACGGTTGGTCGTTAGGGGTGTTGGTGAAAGAGTTTGTGGCGCTGTACGACAGTTACGTGCGCGGCGAGGCGCCGACGTTGCCAGCACTGACCATCCAATACGCGGATTACGCGCACTGGCAGCAAGCGTGGTTGAAGGGGCCGACACGGTCAGCGTTGGAAGCTTATTGGGTGGAGCAGTTGTCGGGGATCCCGCAAGTTCATAGCTTGCCGCTTGAGCAAGGGCGTCCAGCGCAACAACGGCATCATGGCGCGTCGTACCAGCAGACGTTACCGGCGACGTTGAGTCAAGGGTTGAATGGGTTAGCGCAAGCGTCAGAGGCGACGCTGTTTATGGTGATGGAAACGGCGTTTGCGGCGTTGTTGAGTCGACTCAGTGGCGAAGATGACATTGTTGTGGGGACGGCGGTAGCGGGACGAGAGCCATTGGAAGTGGCGCCGTTGATCGGTTTCTTTGTGAACAGTGTGGTGCTGCGCAGTGATCTCAGTGGAGCGCCGAGTTTTGACGATTTATTGGCGCGAAATAAGTTGATGATCATGGACGCGTATGAGCATCAAGGATTGCCGTTTGAGTTATTGGTAGAGGCGCTGCAGCCGGAGCGAAGTTTGAGTCACGATCCGGTGTTCCAGATAGTGTTTGGATTAAACAACACCGACAGTCATTCGTTGTCGCTCCCGAATTTAGAGGTGACGACGGTGAATACGCCGCAGCAGACGGCGAAAGTCGAGCTTGAGTTGAATGTGGTGGAGTTTGCGGGAGAGCTGCACGTTAGCTGGACGTTTAATACGGATTTATTCAGCCGAGAGCAGATAGCGGAGTACGCACAAAGCTATGAACGATTATTGAGAGGGATAGTGGCGTCGCCGAGCCGAGCGGTGCATGCGCATCCGTTGCAAACGGAAGAGGAGCGAGTAGCGCAGTGTCGTGCGTTGTCGGGAGAGCCGTCGGCGGTGTTGTGGCCGACGATGTTGTCGGGCTGGTCAGCGCAAGTGTTGTCACGAGGGACGTCGATGGCAGCGGAGAGTGGTGAAGCGAGTTTAAGTTATGCGGAGCTGGATGCGCGTTCGAATCAGTTGGCGCATTACCTGTTGGAGATGGGCGTATCGCAAGGCAGCCGAGTGGGGATAGCGCTGGGTCGAGGTTTGAGTCAGCTAATCGGTCTGTTGGGTGTGATGAAATCGGGCGCGAGCTATGTGGCGTTGGAGCCGGAGCATCCGCGGGAGCGTCATGAGTATGTGCTCAAAGATGCGGGCGTTGAGCTGGTGTTGGTGTCGGAGTCGGTATTAGGACGGTTACCCTTGTCGGGTGTGGATGTGTTGTTAATGGACGATGCGCTGAGCGACGACTGGTTATCGGATTGGTCACGAACGAGCGTTGATGTGACGGTGAGCGGAGAAGACGAGGCGTATGTGTTGTACACGTCGGGCTCGACGGGTCGACCGAAAGGGGTGCGCATCAGCCATGGCGGTTTGAGTCATTATTTAAGTCATGCGCAGAGTTACTTGGGTGATTCCATCGAGCGTTCGGTGGTGAGTTCGCCGCTGTGTTTTGATGCGACGATCACGACGTTGTACGCGCCGTTATTATCGGGCGGAACAGTGGAGTTGTTGCCGGAAGAGGGCGATGTGTTGTCGGCGCTAGGAGAGCGTTTGATGGGAGAAGAGGCGTGTTTATTTAAAATCACGCCGGCGCATTTAACGGCGTTGTCGCATGGATTAGATCGAGAGGCGCGCAGTGATGCGAAGCATTGTGTGGTGGTCGGCGGAGAGCAGTGGCACGTTGGGAGCTTACGGCATTGGAAAGGCGAGCGTTTGGCGCATGCGACCTTTGTGAATGAGTACGGACCGACGGAAACGGTGGTGGGTTGCAGTGAATACCGAGTGACGTCGTTGTCGGCGTTGTCGTCGTTGCCGGACAGTGCGGGCGTGCCGATAGGTCGAGGGATAGCGAATACGCAATTGTACATTCAAGGCGAGGGGAGGCGAGAGTCAACCGCCGGGGAGTGTGGGCGAGTTGTGCATAGCGGGAGCGGGAGTTGGCTTGGGTTATGTGAGCGAGCCGGAGGCGTCGGGATTTGAGGCGCATGGTTATGAGGCGGGAGCGCGTTGGTATCGCAGTGGCGACTTGGTGCGTTGGAGTGAGACGGGCGGCCTGGTGTATGTGGGTCGACGAGATGAGCAGGTTAAGGTGCGCGGCTTCCGAGTGGAGTTGGGTGAAATTGGCGCGGTGCTGGACAGTTGCGAGGGCGTGCAATTGTCGTGTGTGTTGGTGCAGGGAGAGGCGCCGGAGCAGCGGTTAGTGGCGTATGTGGTGCCGGAGTTGATGCCGGAGGCAGAGGCGGTCCAGAGTGTGTTGGATGAGTATCGAACGCGCTTGAGTGAGCGGTTACCGAGTTACATGGTTCCGCAGCAGTATGTGTTGTTGGCGGCGATGCCGTTGACGGCGAATGGCAAGGTGGATAAAGGCGGCGTTGCCAGCGGTGGATGGTCAAACGACGGGTGTGGAATATGTCGCGCCACGCAATGCGACCGAAGAGATGTTGTGTGAGATTTGGGGAGAGGTGTTGCGTCGAGAGTCGGTTGGGATCCATGACAATTTCTTTAGCATCGGTGGAGACTCAATCTTGTCGATCCGAATTGTTTCAGAGTTAAAGAAATTAGGCTGGTTTTTAGCGGTGCAAGATATTTTTGTGCATCAGACAATTAGTAAGTTGGCTGAAAAAATAAGCGAACATGGTTCCAATGAAAATGAACAAATAAATACAGAAATTGCTGGAAAAATAATGATGAGCGACAAAGACGAATTAATTAAGGGTGAAGTGGAGACTGAAATATGATGGCTATAAATGAGCTGCTTAGATCATTAGAAGAAAAAGGGATACGACTCGGTTTAAATGATAATGGTAATTTAAAAATTCGAGGTGATAGTGAGAAATTAACCGATGCGCTAATTGCTGAACTTAAAATGCACAAAAGCGACATCATTAGTTTGCTAAAAAAGTCGCAGCCGTTTGGTCAATTAACGGATTCAGAACGAGATGAATTGCAATCGACTTTTCCAGAAGAATTAGAAGACGCTTACCCATTATCGGCCTTACAAAGCGGCATGGTTTTTCACACGGAGTTGGCCGATTTTGATGGGACTTATCACGATTTGAATGCTGAGCATGTGCGTTGTGAATGGCATGAAAATTTCTTCCGCCAAGCGCTTAGCTATTGCGTCACCCGCCATCCCTTATTGCGCACTGGCTATCGCTTAAAAGGCGAGCGTCCTTTGCAGTTGGTTTATAAAGACGTGCCACTGCCTTTGGTGATTGAGGATATTCGAGAGCAATCGGATGCTGAACAAGCCGAACATATTGAGCAATGGAAAGCCGCACAAAAGGCGCACCCTTTTAATTGGCTCAGAGGACCGTTGTTTCAAATCACTATTTTTTCGACGTCAAGACGACAGTTTTGAATACATAGTCAGTTTTCATCACTCGGTATTAGATGGTTGGAGTCGAGTGACATTAACAACCGAATTGTACGCATGTTATGAGCGCTTGCTCTCAGGTGAAACGCTCGATGCACCGGTTGTTGATTGGACGTACCGAGATTTTATCGCATTAGAGCAGCAAACGCTTCAGGATGAGTCGGCGCGAGCGTACTTTAAGCAACAGCTCAAAGAGGTTCCTAGTGTGCAGTTGCCGCGTCTTTATCCGCAGTGGGATGGGCCTGAGCGATTAAGCTGGCTTCGCATTCGCGAGTTTACTGACTTATCTCAAGATTTGTTGGGGGTTGCACAACAATTAGGTGTCCCTATCCAAGCGTTGTTGATAACGGGCCATTTAAAAGTGCTGTCGATGCTCAGTGGTCAATCGAGTGCATTGAGCTGCATTACAGTGAATGGACGGCCCGAACAAGAGCAAGCCGATCAAGGGCTAGGGTTATTTTTAAATTCTTTGCCTTTATGCGAGACGCTGCCATCAGGAAGTTGGCGCGCGTTGATTGCTCATGTCTCGAATACGTACCGAAAAAACATGGCGTATCGACGCTATCCGATGTCACAGATCCAACAAGACAGCGGTATCAATTTTTCTGAAGTGTCATTCAATTACACGCATTTTCACGCGTATGAGCAGGCGCGAGAAATTGTTGAGAAGCGTGATGTCGAAGTGCTCAGTGCGTCGGGCTATGAAGAAACCAATTTTGATTTAGTGGTGGACGTCAGTCGGACGTCTGGAACCGATAACTTATTGTTAAGTTTCAGTTATGACAGTCGAGAGTTCAGCGAAGAATTGATGGCGCAGCTGGGCCAATATTATTTGCGCACGTTCCAAGCGTTACTGACTGACTTAGACGGTGCTCATGAGCAAACTGAGTGGCAAACGGAAGAGGAGCGAGTGGCGCAGTGTCGTGCGTTGTCGGGAGAGCCGTCGGCGGTGTTGTGGCCGACGATGTTGTCGGGCTGGTCAGCGCAAGTGTTGTCACGAGGGACGTCGATGGCGGCGGAGAGTGGTGAAGCGAGTTTAAGTTATGCAGAGCTGGATGCGCGTTCGAATCAGTTAGCGCATTACCTGTTGGAGATGGGCGTATCGCAAGGCAGCCGAGTGGGGATAGCGCTGGGTCGAGGTTTGAGTCAGCTAATCGGTCTGTTGGGTGTGATGAAGTCGGGTGCGAGCTATGTGGCGTTGGAGCCGGAGCATCCGCGGGAGCGTCATGAGTATGTGCTCAAAGATGCGGGCGTTGAGCTGGTGTTGGTGTCGGAGTCGGTATTAGGACGGTTGCCCTTGTCGGGTGTGGATGTGTTGTTAATGGACGATGCGCTGAGCGACGACTGGTTATCGGATTGGTCACGAACGAGCGTTGATGTGACGGTGAGCGGAGAAGACGAGGCGTATGTGTTGTACACGTCGGGCTCGACGGGTCGACCGAAAGGGGTGCGCATCAGCCATGGAGGTTTGAGTCATTATTTAAGTCATGCGCAGAGTTACTTGGGTGATTCCATCGAGCGTTCGGTGGTGAGTTCGCCGCTGTGTTTTGATGCGACGATCACGACGTTGTACGCGCCGTTATTATCGGGCGGAACAGTGGAGTTGTTGCCGGAAGAGGGCGATGTGTTGTCGGCGCTAGGAGAGCGTTTGATGGGAGAAGAGGCGTGTTTATTTAAAATCACGCCGGCGCATTTAACGGCGTTGTCGCATGGTTTAGATCGAGAGGTGCACAGTGATGCGAAGCATTGTGTGGTGGTCGGCGGAGAGCAGTGGCACGTTGGGAGCTTACGGCATTGGAAAGGCGAGCGTTTGGCGCATGCGACCTTTGTGAATGAGTACGGACCGACGGAAACGGTGGTGGGTTGCAGTGAATACCGAGTGACGTCGTTGTCGGCGTTGTCGTCGTTGCCGGACAGTGCGGGTGTGCCGATAGGTCGAGGGATAGCGAATACGCAATTGCACATTCAAGGCGAGGGAGGCGAGAGTCAACCGCCGGGGAGTGTGGGCGAGTTGTGCATAGGGCGGGAGCGGGAGTTGGCTGGGGTTATGCGGAGCGAGCCGGAGGCGTCGGGATTTGAGGCGCATGGTTATGAGGAGGGAGTACGCTGGTATCGCAGTGGCGACTTGGTGCGCTGGAGTGAGACGGGCGGTTTGGCGTATGTGGGCCGACGAGATGAGCAGGTTAAGGTGCGCGGCTTCCGAGTGGAGTTGGGTGAAATTAAAGGTGCGGAGCTGGACAGCTGCGAGGGCGTGCAATCGTCGTGTGTTTTGGTGCAGGGAGAGGCGCCGGAGCAGCGGTTAGTGGCGTATGTGGTGCCG